>NZ_SDLH01000016.1:0-15602 GCF_013096955.1 Anoxybacillus sp. EFIL
GCGAATTTTCCTCCAATGGTTTGGTTTGGTCACCTTTACCATACAGGAAAATTCGCATTTTTTGTACCCCTATTTTCTATATGCACACCGATCTTAAATGATCAAGTACAACTTGTGGTGAAGAGCCAATAAAATTCATACGTGGTATAAGGTTCCGAGAGAAGTGTACTATGAAGAATGGAAAAAGTTATTGAATATGTTTTAACCAGCCCCACGCGGAGGCTGGTTGTTATTTTCGCACTTGCCCGTTTCCATACACGAGCGTTTTCGTTGTCGTGATGGCGCGTAAGCCCATCGGACCACGAGCGTGCAGTTTTTGTGTGCTAATGCCGATTTCAGCGCCGTATCCGAATTGTTCGCCGTCGGTAAAGCGAGTGGAGGCGTTATGGTACAATACAGCAGCATCGACGCGAGTGAAAAACTGCTCTACATGTTCGTTGCATTCGGAAATAATCGCTTCGGAATGTTTCGTTCCGTATCGTTCAATATGTTCCATCGCTTCGTCCACCGTTTCAACGAGCTTCACCGCTAAAATGGGTGCTAGAAATTCGGTTGCCCAATCTTCTTCTTTTGCCTCACGGACGAACGGATATGTATCCGCAAGTGGTTTGTCAGCACGCAATTCGACACCTTTTTCATGCAACGTTTCAAGCAACTCTTTTATATACGGCCATTGTTTATGAACAATCACCGTTTCGACCGCATTGCAGACGGATGGACGTTGCAGTTTCGCATTGATGACGATATCGATCGCCATTTCTTTTTGTGCGGAGTCGTCGATAAAAATATGGCAATTGCCGACACCTGTTTCTAATACAGGGATCGTTGCGTTTTCGATGACCGACTGAATAAGCCCTGCACCGCCGCGTGGAATGAGGACGTCTACATACTCTTTTAGACGAAACATTTGTTGAGCAGTTTCACGGCTCGTATCTTCTAACAGTTGAATGGCGTCTGTCGGAATTTTCGACTGTTTTAATGCTTGTTGCATAACGGAAACAAGCGCTTTATTGGAGTGAATGGCAGAAGAACTGCCGCGCAACAAGACAGCATTTCCTGTTTTTAAACAAAGGCTAGCGGCATCAACGGTGACGTTTGGCCGCGCTTCGTACACCATCCCAACAACGCCGAGCGGTACACGAATTTGTTTTAATAGTAGCCCATTTGGTCGCGTCCATTGTTCAATTGTTTCCCCGATCGGATCTGGTAGGTCGATGACTTGGCGAACCCCATCAGCGATTTGTTGAATGCGTTCTTCCGTGAGCTGCAGCCGATCAAGCAATGAAGGGGAGAGACCGTTTTCTTTTCCGATCGTCATATCTTTTTCGTTTTCTTGTAAAATGTACGCCATTTGCGCAACTAACGCTTCGGCAATCATCGCGAGCGCGTTGTTTTTTTCTTCTGTTGATAATATTCCTAATTGCTTAGCCGCTTGCTTTAACTTTTTCGCTTTCACGATTAATTCACTCATTCGTTTTCGCTCCTTTCGTTTTTAACAGACAGATGTCTTTTTGAAACATACTAAGTTGTCGCGATGAATAACTTCTGGGCGGTGGTGGAAAGAGTATCGTTTTGCTTCCTCGCTTGAAAGACCTTTTACCTTCGCTAAATCGTTAGCCGCATAATATACTTGCCCTCTAGCGATCACATCGCCTTTTTGATTGACGACATTGACGACATCAAGTGCTTGAAATGAGCCGACTACGTTCGTTACACCGGCAGGCAATAAACTTTTTCCTTTATGCAAAATGGCTGTTTCTGCCCCTTCATCAATTTCAATCGCTCCTGTGACTTCGGAATGGTACGCGATCCATTGTTTACGCATTTGCATATGTTCTTGAAAAGGGGATCCGATATACGTCCCGTCGCCTTTTCCTTCTAGAATATGTTGCAATTTTTCTTTGCCAGCGCCTGTGCCGATAAAAACGCTAACACCGAAAGAAAGTGCCTTTTGTGCTGCCAACAGCTTTGATTTCATCCCCCCTGTTCCAACCGTTGATCCGCTTCCACCTGCTTGGGTAATCAGTTCGTCAGTAATCTCTGATAGAAAATGATATTTTTTTGCTTCAGCACGTTTCGGGTTTTGATCATACAGCCCGTTAACGTCCGTTAAAATGATGAGAGCATCCGCATGCAAAAATCCACTCACAAGCGCCGACAATAAATCGTTATCCCCAAATGTCAACTCTTCAACGGAAACGGAGTCGTTTTCGTTAATAATCGGGAGCACACCTCGTTCTAACAATGTAGAAATCGTCGCAAATAAGTTACGAAATCGCTCGCGATCGTAAAAATCTGCTCGTGTTAACAATAGCTGCCCGGTGACGATACCAAATGAACGAAAGGCTGAAATGTAGCTTTGCATCAGCACTCCTTGACCGACTGCGGCGGCTGCTTGTTTTCCAGCGATCGTTTTTGGGCGCGAACGATACCCAAGCAACCCAAACCCAGCAGCGACTGCGCCAGAGGAAATGAGAATGACGTCATGTCCGAGCTGTTTCATATACGCAAGCGCTTCAACATGTTCGCGTAGTTTTTGTTCCGAGAGTGTTCCGCTTTTTTCCGTTAATGAACTACTCCCAATTTTGACGACAATTCGCTTTTTTTTCACCGTTTCACTCCTTTCTTAAAATAAAAACGCTTCTCCGCCCTTATAGAAAAGGACGGAAAAGCGTTGTTTCCGCGGTACCACCTTTTTTGGCGCAAAGCGCCCACCTCTTGCCCCGTAACGTGGGGAGACGACTTATGTTTGCATAAGCGGCCATATAGGGTAGGTTCAACCGACTTTCTGTGAGGAACCTTCCAGCCTATGAGTTCCACTCTCTTGCACATTCCATCGGTTTACTTGTCCCGTGCCGTTTTCACTTATTATATTTTTTAGAATTATGAAACAAAAAAGCGAAGATGTCAACGGATTTTACGACTGTTTGGATAAAAGACGAAGTTTTCGCTCATGTTGGAGTGTTTTGGAAGAAAGCAGATCAACGGTTTCTTGTGTATCTGATAGCTCGTCTCGTAAGTGATCGATTTTTTCGTTGAGTTGTTTAAATTGTTCGTTCGTCTCTTGTTTTAGTTCGTCGATTTTTGCTTCTAATTTGCTTTCCACCGCACTAATTTCAGCCCGGAGCTGGCTTCCCATTTCCTGCATTTCGGTCCGAAGTTGGTTGCCCATTTCTTGCATTTCCGTTCGGAGTTGGTTGCCCATTTCTTGCATTTCCGTTCGGAGTTGGTTGCCCATTTCTTGCATTTCCGTTCGGAGTTGGTTGCCCATTTCTTGCATTTCGGTCCGAAGTTGGCTTCCCATTTCCTGCATTTCCGCCCGAAGCTAACTGCCCATCTCCTGCATTTCATCACGAATTTTGTCTGAGAATAGTTCGAGCGCTTTCACAATTTCTTTTACAATTATTTCTTTCTCCACTTCGATTCACCTCCCCTTTACTTTTCATTATAAATGAATGACGGACAAGAAAGAAGCATGTTTCTCGTCATTTTTTGAACATAAAAAAGTAAATATATGAAACTTTTACCTAGATTTATACGTTATAATGGAATAAAGGGAGGAGTGAGAAACATGGGTTTAGTTTTACAACATGTGACAAAACAGTTTGGTTCGTTTGTAGCAGTAGATGACGTAACATTATCGATTCCAGAACAGCGTATGTTTGGGTTTCTTGGAGCGAATGGAGCAGGAAAAACGACAACATTCCGAATGATTTTAGGGTTGCTTGAGCCGACGAAAGGGGAGATTACGTGGAACGGTGAACGCATCACGTACAAGCATAGTCACCTCATTGGGTATTTACCAGAAGAAAGAGGGCTGTATCCAAAGTTGAAAGTAAAAGAACAGCTCATTTATTTAGGAAGATTGCGAGGGTTACATAAAGAAGACATTGTAAAAGAAATGCGTTATTGGCTCGATCGTTTTAAAATACCACAATATGAAAATCAAAAAGTAGAACAATTATCAAAAGGCAATCAACAAAAGATTCAATTTATCGCTGCGGTGTTACATCGTCCGTCATTACTTATTTTAGACGAACCGTTTAGCGGACTAGATCCAGTAAATGTAGAAATGTTAAAAGAGGCAGTGATTGACTTACAGCAACAAGGAACAACAATCGTCTTTTCAAGCCATCGGATGGAACATGTCGAGCAACTATGTGAACATATATGTATTATGCATAAAGGAAAACCGATTGTGCACGGATCAATGAAAGAGTTAAAGAGATCTTTCGGCAAAAAAAATGTGATCATTCACGGAGAGTTACCGTTTGAAACGTTAACAGAAGTTCCAGGCGTATTGAAAATGGAGAAAACAGTTGAAGGAGTTCGTTTGCAAATAGCTGATGAACACGTATCACAGCACATTCTTGAGCACATTTATGCGAAAGGATTCATTCGTACGTTTTCATTAGAAGAACCATCGCTGAATGACATTTTTATTGAGAAAGTAGGTGCAGCGTATGAACAATAAATTTTGGATTGTTTTTGCTCATACGTATATGACGAAATTAAAATCAAAGTCTTTTTTCATTTCAACGGTGATTACTACTCTCATTATATTTGGTATTGGTCAATTAGATCGCATTATTGAAGCGTTTAGCGATAATGGTCAAAAAACGATCGGTGTGATCGATCAAACGAACGGATGGTACGAAGCGCTGCAAGCACAAATGCAGTCAAATAAAGAAATAAAACTTGTTCGCCATGATGAAAACGAAGAACAAGCGAAAAAATATGTTCAAACAGAAAAGTGGTATGCGTATATTGTACTTCATGTACAAAATGGACAGCCGAAAGTAGCATATTATGCGAAAAATATTGCAGATAGCGATGTCACTCATGAAATTGAGCAAGCACTACAACAAGTAAAAATTGCGATGATGGCGAAACAAATCGGATTAACATATGACCAAATCAATGCATTATATGCACCGATTGCGATAGAGAAAGTAGCGCTTGAAAAACACGCAAAAACAGAAGAACAATTAGATCAAGCTAGAACGATCGTGTATGTTTTACTGTTTGCGATGTATATGTTCGTGTTAATGTACGGAAGTATGATTATGATGGAAGTAGCAACAGAAAAGTCATCACGCATTATGGAAATTTTAATTTCAAGCACTTCACCAATTCAACAATTATTCGGGAAAATTTTAGGGATTGCTTTGTTGAGTTTGACGCAGTTTGTTGTGATTTTCACTGTCGGTTATACATCACTGCAAAATAGCGCTATGTTAAGTCAGTTACTCGGAATGGAAAAACTACCGCTTTCTTTACTTGTATACGGAATGATCTTTTTCTTGCTCGGTTATTTGTTATATGCAATGTTATTTGCTGTGCTTGGTTCGATTGTTAGCCGAGTAGAAGAAGTGCAACAAATGGCTGGTCCTGTGACGATGCTCGTTGTTGCCGCGTTTATTATGGCGATGGTTGGGCTTAATGTACCGGAATCTCCATTTATTACTGTAATGTCGTTTGTCCCGTTTTTTACTCCGATGATTATGTTTTTAAGAATTGGGATGTTAAATGTTCCGATTTGGGAAATCGTCCTTAGTCTCGCTTTGCTCGTTGGAACGATTGCCTTTTTATTCGTGTTTGGATCAAAAATATATCGTGGTGGCGTACTGATGTACAATCAAGCGTCTTCCTGGAAAGACTTGAAACGAGCGTGGCAATTAACAAAAAGATGAAAACCGAGCTGATTGCTCGGTTTTTTACATCGGCTTTGTCAGCGTTGGTTTCGCATAGCCTTCTTTATATGTTTCATCAATAAGGCGGCGAATGTCTTTCACAGACATTCCTTTTTCATATTGTTCGATTGAGATGGATGCGATTTCTAAACAAACGCCACATTTTGTCGCATGATCATCCCAGACGATTGCACCGTTGCTTTTGTTTTCATATACGAAACAATCATAATTGTTTTCATGACCTGCCGATTCACCACAACCGCAATAACAAGGAATGTTTTCTAACAATGTTCGATGTGTTGCTACTTGTTCGTATAAATGGATCATCGACTCATTGTAAGATGCTAAAAACGATGGAAGTTCGTGAATCGAGGCAGTCTCTTCTCGAATATCTCCTGTCTGATGTTCAGTTGCGTGATCATTTTCGTTTTGTGCACAACCACTGAACAATAAACTGACGGAAAGTATGGAACTAAACATAAATTGTTTTCTCATATGGAACCATCCTTTTCAACAATGATTGTTTTGTCCGACTTTTTTCACTATTTCTTTTATCTTTTTACTATTATAATAAAAATAATAGTAAATGATAAGGAAAAAGGCGGGGGAAAAATGGATGGCATCGAAGTGAAAGGACAAACGGTAGAAGAAGCGATTGAAGAAGGGCTAAAGCAGCTTCAAGTGACACGCGAAGATGTAGTCATTGAAATCGTTCAACAAGAGCGTAAAAAGTTGTTCGGTATCGTTTCGCAACCTGCTATTGTCCGATTGACAAAAAAACAACAAACCGAATCAGTTATCCAAAAAATAGAAGGTAAAGCGTGGGTGAAAGACGGTGTTTTACATTATGAATGTGTGCATGAAGGTCCAACGATTGTCGTTGGTGAAGGAGTCATCTGTTTACATAACGGAAAAGCGATCGAAGGAAGTATAACGCTACAAGAAGGAGACGACGTTCGCATTTATCCGAAAGAAGAAAGCATCGCCCAATCTGTTTGGAAAATTGACATAGATGCTAAGAAGCTAGAGGCAACGCTGACGTTTGCACCAGGTGTACGACGCCGCTATGTACTTGAAGATCAGCAACCAGCTAGCAAATTACATATACAAGCGAAAATGGAGACAGAACTTATCTATGATGTGTCATATGAGCAAGTGATGGCGAAACTTCAAGAATTAGGAATCGTGTATGGAGTGAATGAAGAAGCTATTCGAGAGGCGTTGCAGGCAGAGAAAAAAATAACGGCTGTGATCGCAAAAGGAATTGAACCAATCGAAGGAAAAGACGGTTGGGTGGAAGTAAAAGTAGGGGAGGGGAGAAAAAAGCCAAAAGTTCGTGAAGACGGGACAGTTGATTATAGGGAAATAGAAACGATTGCGACTGTCGGTGAAGGAGATTTAATTGCTGTTGTTCATCCCCCGCAACAAGGGAAACCAGGGTTAACGGTGACAAACGAAGTGATCCCTGTGAAAGAAGTGCATTCGGTGACAATCAAACTTGGTAAAGGGGTAACGATGGATGAAAATCGCATTTTAGCTATACAGGGGGGACGACCACAAATAGCGAAAAAAGGAAAAACAGTTGTCGTTTCCATCATTCCAAAGCTCGTTCATCAAGGAGATGTGGATTTATCAGTAGGAAACATTCATTTTAAAGGTGATGTCGAAATTACAGGAAACGTTCAAGAAGAAATGGTTGTTGAGGCACTTGGTAGCATTATGATTTTACAAAATGTCAATCGAGCAAAAATTCGTGCGCAACAATCGATTTTTATTCAACAAAACGTCATTGGTGGTACAGTGACATCAGGGGAAAATAAAATGCTTGTTACGCAGCTTATTGGTTTATTACAACAAATTCGCCACTCACTTGAGCGAATGATTGTTACGATCCAACAACTTATGGTCATGTCTAAAATTCGCGAACAAGATATTTATCCAATTACGAAAAAGTTGATCGAAAGTAAATTTCAAACAATGATGGAGGCAATGAGGCAGTATAAAACAATGTGTGAGCAAAAACGAGACCAAATCGGCGAACAATGGTTTGATATCGGTTCGCAGTTGGACGGCTGTTTGTTTGCGGATCGTCCGAATCATTTTCATTGTTTAGAAGGGATGGCCAATTTACTTCGTGAACTCAATACGTTTATCGGACAATATGATCGTGAAGAGAATGATGCAATTGAGCTTTCTTATGCCTTAAATAGCGTCATTCATGGAAGTGGTGATGTAATTGTGACAGGAAAAGGATGCTACAATTGCAATATTTATGCCGGTGGAACATTGACGGTTCATGGGGTATTGCGCGGTGGAGAAGCGTATGCCCAAAAAGGAATGAAAGTGAAAGAAGTCGGATCTTCACTTGGCATTAAGACCGTATTGGCTGTGCCAAAAGGGGAGATCATTTATATTGAACACGCGTGGGAAGGAACTGTTGTGCAATTTGGTAAAAGGACGTATACATTTTATGAAGAAAAAAAATATGTTGAAATGAAATGGGACGATGAACGTCAAGAAATTGTGTTTGGATAAGAAGGCGTATTGGCAACAAAGACCATGCGTCTTTTTATATATTTTTTCATTTATGCATATAGTATAATAAAAATGTTCTTAATTTTCTTTCTTTTTAAAAAGGGGAGGTTGGAAAATGAAAGCGGTTACGAATGGGGATATTTTATGGACACCGACGAAAGAACAAATCGAACAATCAAGCGTAAAAAAGTATATGAATTGGCTAGAAACGAATAAAGGGCTGACGTTTGAGTCGCACGCGGAGCTGTGGAAATGGTCGGTCGAGAAACTTGAGCAATTTTGGGAAACAGTGTGGGAATATGGGGAGATTCAATCGTCGAAGCCTTATACGTGCGTCCTTGAGGAGCGAAAAATGCTGAGAGCAAACTGGTTTCCAGGTGCACGGTTAAACTATGCGGAACATATTTTCCGCAACATGAAGGAGAAGCCAGCGCTTTTGTTTCGTTCTGAGCGTGTTTCACTACGTGAAGTGACATGGGAAGAGTTAAAACAACAAACAGCGACGGTCGCTTCGGCATTGAAAAAACTTGGCGTGAAACAAGGCGATCGCGTCGTTGCTTATATGCCGAACATTCCCGAAACAGTCGTTGCGTTTTTGGCGTGCGCGAGCATTGGCGCGATATGGTCAAGTTGTTCCCCGGATTTTGGTGCCAACGGCGTCATCGACCGCTTCCAACAAATTGAGCCGACGGTTTTGTTTGCGGTGGACGGTTGCCAATATAACGGAAAAACGTTCGACAAAGTACCTATTGTTAAACAATTACAAGAAAAACTGCCATCGTTAAAAAAGACGATTGTCGTTCCGTATTTACGCAACGATGTCAGTCCGTGGGACGAGTCTGTTTTGTTATGGACGGACGTGTTGAAAGAAGAGGGCGAGCTTATATATGAACAAGTGCCGTTTGCTCATCCGCTTTGGATTTTATATTCTTCCGGGACAACCGGGTTGCCAAAGCCGATTGTACAAGGACATGGCGGCATTTTATTAGAACATTTGAAAATTTTATCGATTGAATACAACATTGCACACGATAGCACGTTTTTCTGGTTTACGACGACTGGTTGGATGATGTGGAACTTTTTAGTTGGCGGGCTGTTAGTCGGGGCAACAGTCGTACTTTACGACGGAAGTCCGACGTTTCCAGATGCGAACGTGTTATGGGAACTTGCCGAAAAAGCAAAAATCACCCATTTTGGCACAAGCGCAGCGTTTATTAACGTCTGCATGAAACAAGGCATGAGGCCGAAAGATACCTACGATTTCTCTCATTTGCAAGCGGTTCTGTCGACCGGATCGCCGCTGACGACCGAAGGGTTTCTTTGGGTGTATGAACATGTGAAAGATGTTTGGCTCGTTTCATGCAGCGGGGGAACGGATGTATGCACCGCATTTGTCGGTGGGTCGCCGGTGCTGCCGGTTCGTGCCGGCATGCTGCAATGCCGTTCGCTTGGGGCGAATGTGCAAGCGTTTGATGAACATGGGCATTCGCTGATCAACGAAGTCGGGGAACTAGTCATCACGGAACCGATGCCTTCAATGCCGCTCTTTTTCTGGAATGACGAAAACGACCACCGCTATCTCGAAAGCTATTTTGATACGTATCCAGGCGTATGGAAACATGGAGATTGGATTAAAATTGACGACGAAGGGAGCTGTATCATTTACGGCCGTTCCGATTCGACGGTTAACCGTGCGGGCGTGAGGATGGGCACGAGCGAAATTTATCGCGCTGTTGAAACGGTTGAAGGCATTCTCGACAGCTTAGTCATTGACTTAGAAGTGATGGGGCGGAAATCGTTTATGCCATTGTTTGTCGTCCTTCAGCCAGGGGTAGAGCTAGACGATGCGTTAAAACAACGAGTGAAAGAAGCTATTAAAGCGCACGTATCACCGCGCTTTATTCCAGATGAGATTTACCAAGTCGACCAAATCCCAAAAACGTTAAACGGAAAGAAAATGGAAATCCCTATTCGCAAACTGTTGTTAGGCTTCCCGCTCGAAAAAGCGGTGAACGTCGGCTCAATGGCAAACCCCGAATCGCTTTCTTTCTTTATTGAACTTGCAAAACAATGGGAACATTCGAACGTATAAGCAAGGCTGTTGCCGTTTGGCAACAGCCTTAGACATGCTTCTTTTTTCATTGTGGGAGAAAAATATTGTCTGCGTGAATCGAAAAATGCCCAAATAGCTGAACAGGAATCGCGTCTCCTTTAAAATACGTACCGTAAAGCTGGTATGCTCCGTCTTTTAGCACATGTACTTCCACATACTCATGAACGGGGTCAACAATCCAATATTCGTGCACCCCTGCCTGTTCGTACCGTCTATATTTAATTAACCGATCTTTTTTTGCGGTAGACGGCGATAGCACTTCGACAATGATATCAGGTGGCCCAATAATGCGTTCATCGCTAATTTTGTTCGAATCGCAGACGATAACAATGTCAGGTTGAACCCATTCGTCATTAGAAAAACAAACATCGATCGGAGAAACGAATATACGGCCTGTTTTCCCACGTAAATGCGTGACAAACTCCGCGCTAAGTAGCGTGACCACTTGTTGGTGTTTCGGAGTAGGAGCTGGTGCCATGTTGTAAAGCTTTCCATTGATCATTTCATAACGATCACCATCGCTAAGCTGTACATACTCTGCGTACGTAAACGGTTTTCGCTTTTGTGGAAAGACCATATCGTCCTCCTACCTTTCTGAATATAGTTGTTACCATTATAGCAAATGTACTTTTGATATGAATAAACATTTTTCATTGACTTTTACGTAAACGTAAACTAAAATAAAATTCAGAAAATTTAAAAATAAAGGTGAAGAGGATGAATTATTATACGATCTCCCAACTTGCCGAGCAGTTTGATGTTAGCACACGAACGATCCGCTATTATGAAGAGCGCGGGCTCATTTCACCAATTCGTACTGAGTCGGGCCAGCGGCTGTATACGAAAAAGGACCGAGCTGTTTTAAAGCTTATTTTACGAGGGAAACGGTTCGGCTTTTCATTAGATGAAATTCATGAAATGATTAGCTTGTTTGATAACGATCGCACCGGTCGAAAACAGCTGGAAAAAACAATCGCATATGGCGAGCAAAAGTTAAAGGAGGTGACGGAGCGGATTGAGGATTTAATGCAGTTAAAACAAGAAATGGAGTCGATTTTGGCGGATTTTCGTGAACGATTACAAAAACTGGAGGGAATCGAATGAACATTTCTGAGTTGTTAGCGCGCAATGCGCGAAAGTTTCTGAATAAAACAGCACTAATTGATGGCGACGTATCGCTTTCTTATCAAGAAGTAGACGATACAGTTAATCGGCTCGCCTCTTCGCTCGCTTCGCTCGGCATCACACAAGGCGATAAAGTCGTATTGTATATGCCGAACACGAAAGAGTTTTTATATGCGTATTTTGCTGTCTTACGCCTTGGCGCAATCACCGTACCTGTTAATGCGCGGCTAACTGCCCAAGAAGTGCAATACATTATCGAACATAGCGAAGCAAAAGCTGTCATCGCGCACGATTGGATTTATGAAGAACTTGCCTCGCTTGTTCATACAGTTGACGTCATTTGGGTGAAAACAGGAGAGACAACAGACGGTTGGCGTTCGCTCACGCAGCTCATTGCAAACGGCCATACGTTCCCGATCGTTTGCTCGCTGAACGAAGATGACGAAGCGACGATTTTATACACGTCAGGAACGACAGGTCGCCCGAAAGGTGTCTTGTTCACGTACCGCAATATTTTAGCCGTCGCAACGATGATGGCGCTCGAAACGAAAATGGATAAACATAGCCGCCTATTGCATATGATGCCGCTTAGCCATTCCGCACCGCTTCATTTATTTTTTGTCGGCGGCATGTACGTCGGGGCCACCCATGTGTTATCAGCAACATTTTCCCCAGAAGCATTGCTACAACTGATCACGAAACACGAAATTACCCACTTTTTCGGAGCACCAGTTGCTTATTTACTCACGGCACAACATCCGCGTCTTCACGAATACGATTTATCGTCCGTCCAATATTGGACGTATGGCGGCGCACCGCTATCAGCAAAGGAAGTACAATTTGTCGCCAAACAGTTTCGCACCAATCGACTCATGTGTTTATACGGACTAACGGAAGCCGGTCCGAACGGGACGTATTTATCGCCAGAAGAACACGCGACAAAGGCAGGGAGCGTGGGCAAAGATGCTGCTCTTCATTGTGAAGTGAAAATTGTCGATGAACACGGCAAAGAAGTTCCGCCTGGCGAGGTTGGTGAAGTCGTCTTAGCTGGAGAAGGTATTATGAAAGGCTATTATAAAGACGAAGAAAAAACAGCGGAAACGGTGAAAAACGGCTGGCTATACACAGGCGATTTAGCGCGCCGTGACGAAGATGGGTACATTTGGATCGTCGATCGAAAAAAAGATATGATCATTTCCGGCGGGGTGAACATTTACCCGAAAGAAGTGGAAGATGCACTAAAGCTGCATCCGGCGATTGTCGATGTGGCGGTTGTTGGTGTGCCGCATCGTGAATGGGGCGAAACGGTGAAAGCGTTTGTTGTAACAAAAGAGCCAATCGAGCAGCTTGAGGAAGAATGTAAACGTTTTCTTTCGGATAAACTCGCAGACTATAAAATTCCAAAACTTTACGAAGCCATTCATGAACTGCCGCGCAATGCGACAGGGAAAATATTAAAACAAGTGTTAAGGGGGATGGATCATGAAACGGCTACAAGAAGTTGATCCGAACTTACTTGCTAATTTAAAAAAATATTTAGACGAAGAATTTTTTGCGTATGCGGAAGAAGAGTTAGAGAAGTTTTGGCAACGTTGCATGACCGATATCGACCGACGCGCGGTACATACAGACCGTGAAGGCCAGCCGCGACTTATCAAATATGACCGTTTTGGTAACGATATTTCCGAAATATGGGTGAACGAAGGATATAAGCAAACGGTGAAAGAAACGTATGAAACAGGCATTGTCGGCTATGTCCATAAACCAATTCCTGCGCTTGGCCGTGTTGGCAATTACATTTACTCGTATGCCCAAGGCTATTTGTTATCACAAGTCGAGCCGGGGTTTTATTGCCCGGTGACTCTTACGATGGCAACGGCGTACGTGTTAGAGCATTTTGCGGATGAACGAATCAAAGCAAAATATTTGCCGCACGTCATTTCGACAGGAGAAGTCGAGTTGTATGAAGGGGCGACGTTTTTAACGGAACGGCAAGGCGGTTCTGACGTTGGCGCCAATGAAGTGCGCGCCGTTTTGTGCGGCGACCATTACGAAATTTATGGAGAAAAATATTTTGCGAGCAACGCTGGCATGTGCGGTGTTGCCTTAGTGCTTGCCCGCATCGACGGAAGCGAGCTGGGGACGAAAGGGCTTAGTTTATTTTTAGTGCCGTGGCGTAATGATGACGGCACATTAAACGGCATTCACATTCGCCGCCTCAAAGATAAACTCGGCGTTCGCGCTGTGCCGTCAGCGGAAGTCGTATTTGAAGGGGCAAAAGCTTATTTAATTGGTGATGCGAAAAAAGGGTTTTATTATATGATGGAAGCGCTCAACTTATCGCGTGTCTGCAATGCCGTCGCCTCGATTGGCATCATGAAGCGAGCGCTAGAAGAAGCGAAGCAATATGCGGAAAATCGACAAGCATTTGGGCATACACTTACATCGTATCCGATGGTGAAAGAAACGCTAGCGAACTTAACGGCGCGTCAAGAAGTGCAAACGAGCGCTTGTTTTGAGCTAATCTCCTTTTTTGACCGTGTCATGCGCGCGCCAGATCGCGCGTCTGAGCAAGAAAAAGCATGGAATCGCTTATTAATTGCGCTTTTAAAAATGCGTACAGCCGAAGAAGCCATTACATTTGCCCATGAAGCAATTGAAATGCACGGTGGCAACGGCTATATCGAAGATTTTGTCACGCCGCGTTTGCTTCGCGATGCACAAGTGTTGACAGTGTGGGAAGGAACAGCAAACATTTTAGGACTCGAAGTGTTGCGTCTTATCCGCAAATATTGCATTCATGAAACATTTATTCAAACAATAAGCGAACAACTAGCTGCACTTCCTAGCGAAATACGTGTATTTGCTAAACCGATCGAAAGCGGGCTGCATGAATTGGTGCAGTCGCTTCAAAAACTGCACGGACAACATGAAGACGTGCAAACGTATCACGCCAAAAAAATCGCCAACCGCCTTTGCGACTTGTATGTAAGTGTCGTTGCGTTAAAAGAAGCGGAAGAAAGCGAACGCAAACAAATCATCGCTCGCCTCTTTTTACAGCATATTTGGGGATGCGATTTATTCGATGACGAGATGTTATCGGTTCGTCATTTTGATTTAGTGATGAATGAAACGAGGGAAGACGAAAAATCAATAAACCGGTAATCAGCAGGCTTATTGATTTTTCGATATGCGTTGAATGTTAGGGGACAAATACAGGTTATTTTTTGTATTTGGTATAGAAGTTATTTGTGGTTTTGGTGGATTTGAGCAAATACAGTTGCCTCTTAAGTTAATTGGAATAACACATAAAAAGGTGTATACAAATAATAGGCGTTTGTGACGTTTAATTACATCTATATCCTCAATGGCAACAAAAATATCATGGATGTGTTCGCATTGAAAAACTGTAATACTAAGTGGAGTTGAACATTCGACTACTGAGATCGTATGATTGGTTGTTTCATAGTTGATACGAATATGTTTTTTCCCTAAAAAAATTAATTTTTTTCCTGAGGGGGTTTGCAATGTCTTTTTTCGATCCATGGATATAGAAACAAGCACTTCAATTGTATGCAAATGAGGGGATTGAGGAGGATGAAGAACGATAGAATCAGTTTCATAATGGAAAAATGGTGTGCAACCGATTGGATATAAGTGATCAGGTGTAATTCCTATCTTTTTCATTATTTTCATCCTCCTGTAGTCTTTTATTCGTCATCATCTTCGACACAGTAAGTGCATGGATAGCCTTTATTTTTATATTGATGATTTTTATAGCATGTATTATGACGTTTTTTACAATGTTTTTTGTGGGGTATATAATGGAAATGACAATGACAGTTACTTCTGTAACGGTAACAATGGTTTAGGCAGTGATTGTGATAAGGAAAATGTTGTTGTGAACAATATTGGCTACCAACATATATATGAATATGCTTTTTCCCCATTTTTTCACCTCCCTCTCTTGTTATTTATACAAAAAAACGGTTCATCACCAAAAGATGTACTTGCACCTGCCATTAAAGTATGTTAGTCGTTTCTAACCGAACCCGTAATGCAAAACGCTGGATATTTCTGTATCCATATCCCCGACGTTTGATCAGCTTGATCTTGTTATTCGTTCCTTCCATTTT
>NZ_SDLH01000017.1:0-13630 GCF_013096955.1 Anoxybacillus sp. EFIL
CCGTCCGCCGCTAACGATTCAAAAGCAAGCTTTTGAATCGTCCGCTCGACTTGCATGTATTAGGCACGCCGCCAGCGTTCGTCCTGAGCCAGGATCAAACTCTCCATAGAAAAGTTATCCTTAGCTTTTACGCTGCTGTTTTGTTCAGTTTTCAAGGAACAACAAAGACATTTTCTATAATACTAAATCAACAATCCCTTGTCAACATGTTTTTTCATTTCGACAACGACGTATATCAATATATCATGGATATCTCTATTCGTCAATAAAAAAATAAACGGATATGTCCGTTTATGAAATGACATATTGTTGAATAAAAATGAGTGCTACAACACCAGGAATACCTAAAAAACCTGTAACGGTTACTGTAAATAAATTAATAGGCAAATGGATACCTGATACATCTCCAACAACATTAATTAAAAAAATAAATAAAGCTCCGATAACAAGACGAGCAACTCCTTCACCAATTAGCCGTGTCAAACGTACCGGGATGCCAATAAGCAAAAGAATGACAATAAGACTGACGATCGACACAATAACAACCGTTTCATTCATATTTTTCTCTCCTTCAACTTTTTTATTTTTAAATATATGTTCACCTCTTTTCTGTATGACAAGCCTATACAAAAAGGGAAGGGGTATCATCCCTTCCCAATCGATGCTTTTCGTTTTTTTGCTTCTCGAAGGAGAAATAAATATTTCGCTTCAGCAATTTTTAAATCAAATATGACCTTTTCAGACGGCTCAACACTTTTTTCTATTAATTGCTTCTTATCCATCCACTCATCCCGGTAATGTTGCAATCGTTCAATGAGCTGGTCGTTAAATTGTTTGCGCAGCCACCCTTTTCGTTTCCAAAACACTATAGTTCCCTTCTTCCTTCCAGAGCTTTAGATAAAGTCACCTCATCGGCGTATTCTAGATCGCCACCAACAGGCAATCCGTGGGCAATGCGCGTAATTTTAACACCTGTTGGCTTTAGTAGCCGGGAGATATACATAGCCGTTGCTTCCCCTTCAATATTCGGATTCGTCGCTAAAATCACTTCTTGGACCGTTTCATCTTGAAGACGTCTAAGCAATTCAGCTATTTTAATATCTTCCGGACCAATTCCTTCCATAGGTGAAATAGCTCCATGTAACACATGATACAATCCGTTGTATTCTTTCATTTTTTCCATAGCAATCACATCTTTCGGGTCTTGCACAACACAAATAATCGAACGATCTCGCTTATCGTCTTCACAAATATAACAAGGATCCTTATCTGTAATATGACCACACGATGAACAATACGTTAAATTTCTTTTCGCATTTACAAGTGCTTTTGCAAAATCTAATACGACATCTTCTTTCATATTTAACACAAAAAACGCCAGACGGACGGCCGTTTTCGGCCCGATGCCTGGCAATTTCATAAAGCTGTCGATCAATTTCGATATCGGCTCTGGGTAGTACATAATAGCCTCCTAGAATAATCCCGGTATATTCAATCCTTTTGTAAACTGCCCCATCGTTTCTGCGGTTAACTCATCTACTTTTTTTAACGCATCATTCGTCGCAGCAAGCACTAAATCTTGCAACATGTCGATATCTTCCGGATCAACGACCTCCTCTTTAATTTTCACTTCTAAAATTTGTTTATGACCATTTGCAATAACGGTAACCATTCCACCGCCTGCCGTTCCTTCAACTGTTTTTTCTGCTAATTCTGCTTGTGCTTTCTCCATATCTTTTTGCATCTTTTGCATTTGCTTCATCATCTTTTGCATATTTCCCATTCCACGCATCATTTTCATCATTCCTCCATTATTCTTTAATTTCAATTAAGTTTTCACCAAACCATTTTTTCGCTTCCGAAATGAATGGATCTTCTTGTTCATGTTGTTCATTTCCACTTGTTTGTTGACGAATGAACTGCTCTCGAATTTGAAGCCATTCACTTTCAGGAACAGGAATCGTATCGAGTTTTTTCCCTGTTAATTCAAATAATACTTGTTCTAAATTGTCTTTGACATAGTTACTATTATCAGCAACCATTTTACAATGAATTTCATATTTAAATTTTAACACAAAAGCTGTGCCACTTGCTGCTACAGGTTCACTCTCTTGCAATAATGCCGCATGTGACACTTTATTTTGCTTTTTTAACGTCTCAAGCACATGTGGCCAATTTCCTTTAATAAGAGATAAATGCTGATGTGTTGCTTGGCGAAGCACTTCATGAATGCGTCCTATCGGTATTTTATAATCTGTCCGAATACTTTTTCCTGTTTTTTTCACCGGCTCGCTCGTTTCTGCAGGGGAGAGCTTCACACCGGTTTCTTTCAGTTTCGCTAATTGCTCTTCAAGCTGTCTCACTTTCTCCTCCAACGCTGGAGAAATCGGAGTTTTGATTACTCGTTCCTCTTCATAACAAAGCTTCACAATCGCAACTTCCATATGCACGCGCGGATGGTTCGTTAGGCGCATATCTTGTTGACTTTTACTCAACAAATCGATCGCTTCATATATAAGCGATGTTGGAATCACGTCAGAAAGCTCTCGAAATCGTTCATCAACGAGCACACGATGGGTCACATCTTCTAGCTGAGGTGCCGCTTTATATAAAAGCATATCTCGATAATAGTAAATTAAATCTTCGACAAGGCGATTCGGATCTTTCCCTTGTTCCATTAAATGTTGAAAAAGACGCAACGCCTCAACAGTCTTTTTTTCATATATCGCATAAATTAAATCTGCGATTTTTCTTTGTGAAACTGCACCTGTAACCGCTAACACATCCTCAAGCAACACGCGATCTTCACTAAAAGAAATAGCTTGATCGAGCAAACTTAACGCATCACGCATTCCACCATCAGCAGCACGCGCAATCGCAAATAGTGCCTCTTCCTCTACATCTATACCTTCTTCCGCAACAACTGTTTTTAAACGCGACACAATCGACCTCAACTCAATGCGCCGAAAATCAAATCGTTGACATCGAGAAACGATCGTTAAAGGAATTTTATGTGGTTCCGTTGTCGCTAAAATGAAAATCACATGTTTCGGAGGCTCTTCCAACGTTTTTAATAACGCATTAAACGCCCCGATGGACAACATATGCACTTCGTCAATAATATACACTTTATACGGCGCTGACGTTGGGGCAAATTTCACCTTCTCACGAATGTCGCGAATTTCATCCACTCCGTTATTTGATGCTGCGTCAATCTCTAATACATCAGAAATCGAACCGTTCGTAATGCCTAAACAAGTCGGACATTCGTTGCATGGCTCTGCTGTTGGACGATGCTCGCAGTTTACCGCTTTAGCAAAAATTTTAGCTATACTCGTTTTTCCTGTCCCACGTGGACCTGAAAATAAATATGCATGTGAAATCTTTTGTTGAAGCAGGGCATTTTGCAACGTTTTTGTCACGTGTTCTTGACCAACAACATCCTTAAAACTTTGCGGTCGAAAAACACGATATAAAGCTTTATAACTCACGAAACTGCCCTCCTCTTTGCTCATATCTCATTTATTATATCATTAAAAAACGCATGAAAAAAGCACCTGCCTTTTAAGCAAGTGCTTTGATTCAATCTATGTAAATTGCCGTGCACCTTCTGTCGACTAGCTGCCATAGACGTTACTAGAGTAGTTAGCTCAGTTCAGGCACCCCTGCGGCACATGGGAGCGTCCGCTTACTGCTGCTTCCTTCCGGACCTGACAGGGTTCACGGATTCCCATTGCGCAGGACCCAAACGTCAACACCACTTATTCTAGGCAGGCTCTACAGCAAACTAACCTAAAGAAGGAATTCAGCCTCGCTAGAGCGGATTGCGAGTACAGGGCACCGCTACCTCCCCGCTTAGCACGGCAATGCGTTATCACTAACGCAAGTATAAGTATATCTCTTTTTCATACAAATTGCAATGACTACACAATGGAATTTAATTGGAATTTAAACTATTTTTTTCTGCCTTCTTTTGTTGACGTAAACGTCGGAAAAATTCACTTAGCATTTCTCCGCATTGCTCAGCTAATACCCCACTAACGACTTCCACTTGGTGATTAAACCGTGGCTCTTGTAATAAATTCATTAATGTTCCGGCACATCCCCCTTTTGGATCGCTCGCCCCAAACACAACCCGCTTTATGCGGGAAAGAACAATCGCTCCAGCACACATCGCACAAGGTTCTAACGTCACATACAACGTCGCCTCTTCTAGTCGCCACGTACCTAGTTTTCGACACGCTTCATCGATAGCTAAAAGCTCCGCATGCGCAATCGATCGTTGATCTCGTTCACGCAAATTGTGAGCTCGTGCAATCACTTCGTCATTGTATACAACAACAGCACCAATAGGCACTTCTCCGATGTTCTCCGCCTTTTTTGCTTCTTCAATAGCTAGACGCATGTAATACTCATCATTTCTCATTTTTGAAACTCCCGTACTTTTTATCATCTATTCTATAGAGTATATCAAAATAAAAAAGCAACATACAGAGTAATCATTTTATGTTAAAATAAATTTTGTCTGTCTACACAGACGGTTTCACCTAAAGGAGGTTACACAATGTCCCGCGTGCCCTTTATTACTGTTGAAGGTCCAATTGGTGTTGGAAAAACATCATTAGCAAAGGTCGTTTCAGACTATTTTCAATATGAATTGTTAAAAGAAATTGTTGATGAAAATCCCTTTTTGGGTAAATTTTACGAAAACATTGAAGAGTGGAGCTTCCAAACGGAGATGTTTTTTCTATGCAACCGTTACAAACAACTAGAAGATGTCGAAAAAAAGTTTTTAAGCAATGGGAAACCGGTTGTAGCTGACTATCATATTTTCAAAAACTTAATCTTTGCTAGACAGACTTTAAAGGGAAAGCAGTACGAAAAGTATGTGCAAATTTATGACATTTTAACAAACGACATGCCAAAACCGAATGTCGTCATTTATTTGCATGCTTCATTGCACACGTTGCTCAAACGTATCGCGATGCGAGGTCGCGAATTTGAAAAAAACATTGATCCGAACTATTTGCAACAATTATCACATGCTTACGAACAAGCAATGGAGCAATTTGAACAAGCTCACCCTCACATTCCTGTATTACGGTTTAACGGAGATGAGCTCGATTTCGTTCATCGTGACCAAGACCGATTTTTCATTTTAAACGAACTGCAATCTGTTCTTAAAAGGAGCTTAGAACAATGAATTTACGAGAAAAATATCATATTCCAAGCGATGCTGTTATTACCATTGCCGGAACGGTTGGTGTAGGAAAATCAACGATGACAAAAGCGTTAGCTGATGCACTTCAATTCCGCACCTCTTTTGAAAAGGTAGACACAAACCCTTATTTAGATAAATTTTATGCCGATTTTAAACGTTGGAGTTTCCATCTTCAAATTTATTTTCTTGCCGAACGATTTAAAGAACAAAAACGCATTTTTGAATATGGTGGAGGATTTGTTCAAGACCGATCCATTTACGAGGATACTGGCATTTTTGCAAAAATGCATTTTGAAAAAGGGACGATGTCAAAAGTCGACTATGAAACCTATACAAGTTTATTTGAAGCGATGGTCATGACACCGTATTTCCCACACCCTGATTTACTTATTTACTTAGAAGGAAGTTTTGAGGAAATCATTAAACGCATCCGTGAACGCGGTCGCCCAATGGAACAACAAACACCAATTGAATATTGGAAAGAAATGTATGAAAGATATGAGAGATGGATCAACAGTTTTAATGCTTGTCCTGTTTTGCGCATTAACATTAATGAATACGATATTATTCGCGATGCCCAATCGATCGAGCCGATCGTCGCAAAAATTGGTTACATGATTGAACAATATCGCAAATTAAAAAAATAAGGATGCCCTCGCTTCATTTCGGGCATCCTTTGTTTTGCTTATATAAAACAAAAATTCGTTACGATATGTAACGAATTATTCGATAAACAATCTCCATTTTATGCGCTGTGGACTGTAAACATTCGAATGATGGCGGAGGAGGAGGGATTCGAACCCCCGCGCGCCTTTCGACGCCTCTCGGTTTTCAAGACCGACCCCTTCAGCCAGACTTGGGTACTCCTCCGTATCGACATGTATTAAGTTATCATAATCATTACCCCATGTCAACACTTTTTATTAAAAAAGGGGAGCAAATTCTCCCCTTATGAAATCACTTCTTTTCCTCCCATGTATGGGCGAAGCACTTCTGGGATCACGACTGTTCCATCTTCTTGTTGATAATTTTCCAAAATCGCTGCAACTGTTCGTCCAATGGCTAAACCGGATCCATTTAACGTATGCACATGTTCTGGCTTTGCTTTCGGGTCTCGGCGGAAACGAATGTTTGCACGGCGAGCTTGAAACGCTTCAAAATTGCTGCAGGAAGAAATTTCTCGATACGTACCATAGCTTGGTAACCATACTTCAATGTCATATTTTTTGGCTGCAGTAAAGCCTAAATCAGCTGTACACATGCTCATGACACGATACGGTAGACCTAATAATTGCAAAATGCGCTCTGCATCATTTGTTAACTTTTCGAGTTGTTCATAGGAATCTTCTGGTTTTACAAATTTGACAAGCTCCACCTTATTAAACTGATGCTGACGAATTAATCCGCGCGTATCTCTTCCTGCTGATCCCGCTTCTGAGCGGAAACATGCGCTATAAGCAGCATATTTAATCGGCAAATCGTCCGCTGATAAAATTTCATCACGATGTAAGTTAGTCACAGGAACTTCTGCTGTCGGAATTAAAAAGTAATCTTCACTCTCGATACGGAACGCATCTTCCTCAAACTTCGGAAGCTGTCCTGTTCCTGTCATGCTTGCTCGATTCACAATGTACGGTGGTAAAACTTCTTCATATCCGTGTTGTTCCACATGTACGTCTAACATAAAGTTAATTAACGCACGTTCCAATCGTGCTCCGAGGCCTTTATAAAACACAAATCGACTTCCTGTTACCTTCGCTGCCCGTTCAAAATCTAAAATTCCAAGCCGATCCGCAATTTCCCAATGCGGTTTCGGTTCAAAAGAAAATGAACGTGGCTCTCCCCATTTACGAATTTCTACATTGTCATCTTCTGATTCACCAATCGGCACAGAGTCATGCGGAACGTTTGGAATGGATAAAAGCAACGTCTCAAGCTGTTGTTCCACTTCACGCAATTCATCATCAAGCACTTTAATGCGATCGCCAACTTCACGCATTTCAGCAATGAGATGGTCTGCGTCTTTTTTCTCTCGCTTTAAGATGGCAATTTGTTGTGACACATCGTTGCGCTTATTTTTTAGTTCCTCCGCTTGTGCAATTAATTCGCGGCGACGACGATCGAGCTGCTCGAATTGTTCAAAATCCGTTAAGTCCTCACCACGATGCTGAAGCTTTTGTTTTACCTCCTCAAAATTGGCACGTAAAAATTTTAAGTCTAACATCATCATTCCTCCTTTTTGATTTATGAAATAAAAAACTCCCGTCCCAAAAGAAAGGGACGAGAGTATTCCCGCGTTGCCACCCTAGTTGAAGACATGCGTCTTCCACTCGAGAAATGTAACGGTTCTCACCGGAAATGCCTACTAACTTCACGCGTTCAGCATTTCGCTCCAGGATGGATTCACAAGTCATTCCTGCCGATTCACACCAACCATCGGCTCTCTGAAAGGAAGAGGGCTTGTTACTAGTTCCTGTCATCGCTTTTTCTTTATATCATTTTCTTGGAAATAATGTACTATAAGTTTAAACAAAATGCAACCTGTTTATTCTTTCGCTTCTTTAACCATGTTTATAAAATATTGTGTCATGCGATGATCATCCGTTAATTCGGGGTGAAACGAACATCCTAAAAATTGTCCTTGCCTTGCCGCGACAATACGGTCCTCATATGTCGCAAGCACATCAACGTCGTCCCCTACGGAAACAATGTGCGGAGCTCGAATAAATACACCAATAAAATCGTCCGCAACACCTTTAATCGTTAACGATGCTTCAAAACTTTCGCGTTGACGTCCAAATGAGTTGCGTTCGACTGTAATATCCATTAAACCAAGGTGTGGTTCATCGTAACCAACAATTTTTTTGGCTAAAATAATCAAGCCTGCGCACGTTCCAAACATCGGCTTTCCTTCACGAGCGAATTGCTTCAGCGGTTCAATAAACCCGTATTTGTCCATTAAACGACGCATCGTCGTACTTTCTCCGCCTGGAATAATAAGACCATCAATATGTGCCAGTTGCTCCACCTTTTTAATAACTACCGCTTCAGCACCACACGCTTCAATTGAACGTACGTGTTCACGTACGGCTCCTTGCAATCCGAGTACCCCTATTTTCGTCATGTTCATTGCTCCTTTACATTACCATCCGCGTTCTTGCATCCGTTGTTCAGGAAGCAACGAAGAAATATCAATCCCTTTCATCGCTCCACCTAATCCCTTTGATAAATGAGCAATTAATTCATAATCTTCGAAATGAGTTGTCGCTTCAACGATGGCACGCGCATATTTTTCAGGGTTTTCTGATTTAAAAATACCTGAACCGACAAATACACCGTCAGCACCTAAATGCATCATTAACGCCGCATCTGCTGGTGTTGCGACACCACCTGCTGCAAAGTTAACGACAGGAAGACGGCCAAGACGTTTAATTTGTAACAATACTTCAAACGGTGCCCCTAAATTTTTCGCTTCTGTCATTAATTCATCTTCGCTCATGCTAACAACTTTGCGCACTTGAGCGTTCACTTTACGCATATGGCGAACAGCTTCAACAATATTTCCTGTTCCCGGTTCGCCTTTTGTACGAAGCATAGATGCCCCTTCAGCAATACGACGAGCCGCTTCACCTAAATCACGGCAGCCGCATACGAAAGGTACAGTAAATTGACGTTTATCAATATGAAATTCTTCATCTGCCGGGGTCAACACTTCACTCTCGTCGATGTAATCTACACCAAGCGCCTCTAATACACGCGCTTCAACATAATGACCGATGCGCGCCTTCGCCATGACTGGAATCGATACTGCTTTCATCACTTCTTCAATCACAGTCGGATCAGCCATGCGTGCAACGCCACCTGCTGCACGAATATCAGCTGGAACACGCTCAAGAGCCATAACAGCTACTGCACCTGCTGCTTCAGCAATTTTCGCTTGTTCTGCGTTCACGACGTCCATAATGACGCCACCTTTTTGCATTTCCGCCATTCCGCGTTTTACACGTTCTGTACCTGTAACCGCCACCGTTCATTCCTCCCATTATGTATATCGTTATTGTGATATTGTACTGAAAAATCAGTCCAGCGACAACTATTCATCACTGCAGTACACTATCCATATTCTAGCATACGTTTTTACTACGTAAAAGTATAGAAACACTAACTACATTTCTTTATTTTAACTCAATTTTTTTAAAAATCACAATAAAAATTTTAAAGCCCTCTAAAAAGAGAGCTTTAAAATAATCCTTTCATCGCATTTGAAGCACCATTCCAAATATCACTGAACAATTCGCCAATCGCTCGCATCGCCAAAACGAAACCATTCGCTTTTTCTACAGCCCGCTTTGTTACGATCTCTACCTTTTCTCCTTCTTTTGTTAAGTAACCATAGTCTGTTCCTTCATATTTCACGTACATATACCCTACTTTTTGTCCTTTTTTCACAGGAGCTGTTAACGTTTCTTTTTCAATGACGACAACAGGCTTATATTTTTTTTCTTCCCCTCGCTTAATGACAAGCGACAACGGTTGTTTTGTTGCAATCGCAACTTCTTTTTCTTTCCCTTTCTTTACTGCTACCGTTTCATGTTTTTTTGTAATATAACCTTTTGGATACAATTGTTGCACAGTATAGTTGCTAAACGCGTAGTCCAACATTTTTCTCGTCTGTTCAAAACGCGACAAATGCGTACCTTTTCCGTTCGTTTTCGCATTCATCACAACGGTAATAAAGCGCATGCCATTTCGCTCTGCCGTACCTGTAAAGCAATATCCTGCAAATTCTGTATATCCTGTTTTAATCCCATCGACACCTTCGTATGCTGCAACAAGTCCCGAAAGCATCCAGTTCCAGTTATCCATTTTAATTTGATCATCTGTTCCTTCTCGGAAGTATTTACGAGGAATACTTGCGGTTTCTAAAATTTCTGGGAACTCGTGATATAAATGATACGCTAATGTCGCTACAGCACGAGCAGACATCACATTTTCTTCGTTATCTCCGCTACCTGCTGGGTGCAATCCTCCTAAATCTTTGTTATTTAATCCTGTTGCATTGACAAATTTGTAATCTTTTAATCCTAACTCTTTCGCTTTTTCATTCATCATTTTAACGAAATTTGTTTCCGAACCACCAACAATTTCTGCAATGGCAACTGTCGCCCCGTTTGCTGAGTAAATCGCCATCGCTTCATATAGTTCACGCACTGTATATTTCCCGTCTTTTCTCAACGGAACGTTCGATAAATCGCGCTTTTGGGAAATTTGATATACATACTCACTTACTGCATATTCTTGATCCCATTTTACGCGCCCTTCATGAATAGCCTCTAGCAACAAGTATTCCGTCATCATTTTTGTCATACTAGCAATTCCTAAAACCGCATCAATGTTTTTTTGGTATAAAATCTTTCCCGTCTCCGCTTCAACAAGAATAGCGGCATCTGCTTCAATATTTAGTACGTCTTCTTCCGCTTTTATATTTTGCGGTAACGTCACCATAAATAAGAACATTGCTGCAATGGAAATGATGAAGCTCTTGTACCATGTTTTCACGCTCAAACCCTCCAACTCTGTTTTACATAACCGTTATTTTAACATACTCTTGTAAAAAAAAATAGACAGAGGAATCTTCCACCTCTGTCTATTTGTTATTACATGAATGAGTAGTTTGGAGCTTCTTTCGTAATTTGAACATCGTGAGGGTGACTTTCTCTTAATCCTGCTCCAGTCATACGCACAAATTGCGTTTTTTCTCGCAATTCTTCTAAGTTTTTCGTGCCACAGTAACCCATTCCTGCACGCAATCCCCCAACAAGTTGATAAATCGTATCAGCAAGCGGTCCTTTATAAGGCACTCGTCCTTCAATACCTTCTGGAACAAATTTTTTATTATCTTCTTGGAAGTAACGATCTTTACTTCCTCTCTCCATCGCTCCAACTGAGCCCATCCCACGATATACTTTAAATCGTCTACCTTGGTAAATTTCTGTTTCTCCAGGGCTTTCAGACACGCCTGCAAGCAAGCTACCAAGCATAACAGCATGTCCACCAGCCGCTAAAGCTTTTACGATATCACCAGAATATTTAATTCCTCCATCAGCAATAATGGCGACACCGTATTTTCGTGCTTCTGTTGCACAGTCGTAAATCGCTGTAATTTGTGGCACGCCGACACCTGCGACAACCCGTGTCGTACAGATGGATCCCGGACCAATACCTACTTTAATAATGTTCGCCCCTGCTTCAATTAAATCGCGCGTCGCCTCTGCTGTCGCGACATTTCCTGCAATAATATTTAATGTCGGATATGTGTCGCGAATTTTCCGTACCGTCTCAAGCACCCCTTTAGAATGGCCATGAGCTGTATCAACTACAATGACATCAACATTTGCTTCTACAAGCTTTTTCACGCGCAACATCGTATCGGCAGTAACCCCGACAGCCGCTCCAACAAGAAGACGTCCTTTTGCATCTTTGGCTGCGTTTGGAAATTCGATCACTTTTTCGATATCTTTAATCGTAATCAGTCCCTTTAACACACCTTGATCATCAACGAGAGGGAGTTTTTCAATTTTGTACTTTTGCAAAATTTTTTCCGCTTCTTCTAATGTTGTTCCAACAGGGGCCGTAATTAAGTTTTCTTTTGTCATCACATCAGAAATTTTCATTGAGTAATCTTGAATGAAGCGTAAATCGCGATTCGTAATAATTCCAACAAGCTTTTGTTCTTCAGCATTGTTCACGATTGGAACACCTGAAATACGATATTTACTCATTAAATGTTCTGCATCATATACTTGATGTTCAGGAGTTAAAAAGAACGGATCCGTAATGACGCCACTTTCAGAACGTTTTACTTTATCGACTTGTTCCGCCTGTTGTTCAATTGACATGTTTTTATGAATAATTCCTAATCCTCCTTGGCGTGCCATCGCAATCGCCATTTCCGCCTCGGTTACCGTATCCATTCCTGCGCTAATGATCGGGATATTCAATTTTAACGTTTTACTTAGCTCAACAGTTAAATCGACATCACGTGGCAACACTTCTGACTTAGCTGGGATTAAAAGGACGTCATCAAATGTCAATCCTTCTTTCGCAAATTTTGTTTCCCACATTGTTTTTCCCCCTCACTTTGGAAATATTAATTAGTAGAGTATCAACTTCGCTTTTTTCTGTCAAGAAAACACGAAAATGTTAGATAATTCGATCAATTGAACAAGGAGAATATACGATGTGGGAAGTATTTTACTCATCAAATTTTGTACACGAATTTTTACTTGAACGCTACAAACAAGAAGGACGGGAAGACGCTGAAAAGAAAAGTTACAACAATTGTTATCCATTTATGTACTACTTACAACATGGAAAAAAGTTTTATGATACCGCTCATGAAGCGCCTTTGGCCATCAAACCTGTTTTATTATTTTATGGGAATGTACAGCTTCTTAAAGCGTGTTTATTAACAATCCACCCTGATTATCCAGAATCATCATCAGTTTTAGCACATGGAGTATCAACGAGAAAAAGAAAAAAACAAAACTACGATTTTTTTAAAGACGAAGTAAAAATTCAAAAACACGGGTTATTTACTTATTTTTCTGAAAAAATGTTTCATGTGAAACACGTATACGGAGAAAAGTTTTCTATGGGGCAATTGCTGCGACAAATTGAAGAGCTTAGTCCTTTATTTGATCTATATTTTAAACAACGAAATGAACAAAACAAACACATTCACGAAATCGTTGCTCACTATTTACTACTTTATAATTTAAGTATGATTTGCCGCTATGAAACAGAATGGTGGTACGATCTCCTCCATAGTTATTCAAATGATGCATACCCTTTTATTGTACAGTTTTTAGACGTAACGGAACGAAAAGTACCGAGATATTTATATCATTATTTACTACATAGCAAAAAAGACCAAGACTAAATGTCTTGGTCTTTTCTTTGCCCGGCAACGTCCTACTCTCGCAGGCGGTGTCCCGCCAACTACCATCGGCGCTGGAGAGCTTAACTTCCGTGTTCGGGATGGGAACGGGTGTGACCTCTCCGCCATCGTCACCGAGCAATATGATGAAGGATTATTCCTTCAAAACTAGATAACAGGGTTTGCGCAGTCGCCTACGCTTTTCTTGTGTCTAGCTTCGAACTAACATCCTCCTACGCCTTCGCTTTTTCCGTTCGACGTGCACGCACGTCTTCGTCAAAAGCTTTTGGCTCCGTCGGATGTTTTCTTGACTACGTCAAGAACCGTTCTCCGCTTTTCTCGCGTGCTTAGTTAAGTCCTCGATCGATTAGTATCCGTCAGCTGCACGTGTCGCCACGCTTCCACCTCGGACCTATCTACCTTGTCATCTTCAAGGGATCTTACTCGCTTGACACGATGGGAAATCTCAT
>NZ_SDLH01000018.1:0-2462 GCF_013096955.1 Anoxybacillus sp. EFIL
TATCGTAATTAAGATTTGCCGCCCGAACGTTTTCTTTTCTGAAAGTCAACATGTTCTGATATTGCAACAAACGAAATATCTCTTGATAAAGTTTCGGCATTTTCTCATTCGGTGGCAACTTAATGATGCGATTTACTTGCTGCGCGGTTGATGGCATCAATTGTTCATACGAACAAGTAAGACGTAATAAATGAGGTAAGTATGGAAAAATATCACCGTTTTGTGATCTAACATGCACAATAGGTGTCTTATTATGAACACCTTTTAATTTCCATGTTTCATTTTTTGTTATGTAATAATCTATCACACTTTGTTGTAAATATGGGCTCTTTTCTCCAGCAGTATACGGGGCCACCTCAACAAAAGTATAGTAGTACGATTTTTTATTATACGAATCAACGACTTCCACCCCTTCTTTGATCAGTGGAGATCGATCGCGAAGTAAGTCTTCTAATGTTTTTTTATATTCAAAACGATGTTGATATTCAAAGCCGATCAATATATTTCCGTTCTCTTCAACTGTAAAAGATAAGTAAATAGCCGGGTGAACAATAATTTCGTTCATTTCAATCGATTGTTCGGTTTTCAAACAAAACAAATCCTTGTAAATTTTATATTCATTTTTGCATCGTTCTATTAACTCTTGTTTCAATAACCTTTCCAATACCGTTCTTTCTGCGGCATTGGAACATTCGATTGCTCGGTACTCATGTTTAATATATTTATGATCACCCCAATGAACGATCTCTTGAAACGATGCAATATATTGGCCGTGAGCAGCAATGGTCACATTAGCATTCCTCTTTCTTAACTCATAAACAATGTGATGGACAAACGAGTATTTTTGGTTCGGGTTTAATAAAGATACAGTATAAATATGAAGTGGAATGTTGCTTGCATTTTCGTTTGCGATACACTCGGTTATATAGTATTGATTCATCTAACCAATCACCCCTTATGATGAATAGTCATCCGTGCGTTGATTCGTTGACAATCATCGTGCTTATAACTCTCTTAATCGGTTTCGTTCAATTTTAATCGTATTGTCTTTACCATCAAGTAGATCAGCACGCTTACTTCCGTAAATGCGAAAACGCGGGGATCCTTTTACGACCTTCACTGATAACCGAGGTGTTCCACGAGATTGCTGTTTATTTACATCCACACATGCAACGAATTCGTCCCAACGAACAATGGCGATAATTTGGCTATTGTCACTTACTTGCTTCTGACCACAAATAAAAGCAAAAATTAGCGTTTTATCTGAATGATTTTCATGGACATTGATAATTTCCTGTATTTCGTTGTCACTAAATGTGAAAGACCATGTAAAATCTTCGGAGCCAGATGGGGTAGTATGATATTTTGCATAAATGATGTAATTGTCTTTATTTGTTGTAACCGTGTAAATTTGTCTACTTTCATTTTCTTTTTCAAACAATGCTGGTGCCAATCCTCCATTCACTAATGCAGAAAGAAGCGCACCATCATAATAATCCGCTTTGCAAATTGCTGTCACTCCGATCCCCCCATAAAATCAAATATCCCAATCCCATTATACGGAAAGAAAGCAGAAAATATTGTCGAATATTGTAGAAACTGATGGATAAATTTTGAGTATGTATTGCTACGTAAGGGGAATTTTTCCTTCTTTCTGGCATACACATACACAACAAAAGGGAGCCGAGTGACCCCCTTTGTTAATATAAGATCATGTTTAAGAAAGAGGAAGAACACCATCTCATTTCAACATCTCAATTTCCTCCAAAGACAACTCCGTCAGTTCGTGAATCGTCTGTACGTCGTAGCCTTTTGCTAGCATCTTTTTTGCAATCTGGCGTTTTTCTTGTTGCAGACCTTGCTGTAGACCTCGTTCCACCCCTTCTTTCAAGCCTTTTTCTAACGCTTTTTTCTCATATGAAATAATTAACTCTAACACTTGTTCTTTTTCTTTCGTTTCCATTTCATTCACCTCGTTTCGCAATTGTTGTTTCCACATGCTTCGAGGTGTGGCACCACATCAAATTTTTCTCAACTTTCAAGCAAATGATTTACTTCTTCTTCCGTAAGATCCACAAGGGTTGCAATTTCTTTTGGTGTCATCCCTTTTTTCGACATATTGTAAACAAGATGTTTCATTCCTTGCTTAAATCCTTCTTCCAATCCTTCCTTTTTTCCCTTTTGTATTCCTTTTTGTATTCCCTTTTGTTCATACGAGATTAACAATTCCAGCACTTTCTCCTTTTCTTTCGTTTCCATTTCATTCACCTCGTTTCGCAATTGTTGTTCTTCCTCATCCGACAGGTTCACATATGTTTCAAAAAAGCCGATTAACAATCGTTGCTTTGCTTCGTCTAATTCCATGCGCACAATCATTCGTAAAAACTGCTTCTTTAACTCTATTCGTTCACTTTCAGTATACCCCATTTTGCTTAACAACGCAGCGGCGATTGGGTTGTCGT
>NZ_SDLH01000019.1:0-1573 GCF_013096955.1 Anoxybacillus sp. EFIL
CGATGGGAAATCTCATCTTGAGGGGGGCTTCACGCTTAGATGCTTTCAGCGCTTATCCCTTCCGCACATAGCTACCCAGCTGTGCCCCTGGCGGGACAACTGGTACACCAGCGGTGCGTCCATCCCGGTCCTCTCGTACTAAGGACAGCTCCTCTCAAATTTCCTACGCCCGCGACGGATAGGGACCGAACTGTCTCACGACGTTCTGAACCCAGCTCGCGTACCGCTTTAATGGGCGAACAGCCCAACCCTTGGGACCGACTACAGCCCCAGGATGCGATGAGCCGACATCGAGGTGCCAAACCTCCCCGTCGATGTGGACTCTTGGGGGAGATAAGCCTGTTATCCCCGGGGTAGCTTTTATCCGTTGAGCGATGGCCCTTCCATTCGGAACCACCGGATCACTAAGCCCGACTTTCGTCCCTGCTCGACTTGTAGGTCTCGCAGTCAAGCTCCCTTCTGCCTTTACACTCTACGAATGATTTCCAACCATTCTGAGGGAACCTTTGGGCGCCTCCGTTACGCTTTGGGAGGCGACCGCCCCAGTCAAACTGCCCACCTGACACTGTCTCCCACCCCGATCAGGGGTGCGGGTTAGAATCTCAGTACGACAAGGGTGGTATCCCAACGGCGACTCCACCTAGACTGGCGTCCAGGCTTCTCAGTCTCCCACCTATGCTGTACATGTCGCACCAACATTCAATATCAGGCTGCAGTAAAGCTCCACGGGGTCTTTCCGTCCTGTCGCGGGTAACCTGCATCTTCACAGGTACTATGATTTCACCGGGTCTCTCGTTGAGACAGTGCCCAAGTCGTTACACCTTTCGTGCGGGTCGGAACTTACCCGACAAGGAATTTCGCTACCTTAGGACCGTTATAGTTACGGCCGCCGTTTACTGGGGCTTCGGTTCGCACCTTCGCTTGCGCTAAGCGCTCCCCTTAACCTTCCAGCACCGGGCAGGTGTCAGCCCCTATACTTCGCCTTACGGCTTCGCAGAGACCTGTGTTTTTGATAAACAGTCGCTTGGGCCTTTTCACTGCGGCTCCCCTGGGCTATTCACCCGAGGGAGCACCCCTTCTCCCGAAGTTACGGGGTCATTTTGCCGAGTTCCTTAACGAGAGTTCTCCCGCGCACCTTAGGATTCTCTCCTCGCCTACCTGTGTCGGTTTGCGGTACGGGCACCTCTCACCTCGCTAGAGGCTTTTCTTGGCAGTGTGGAATCAGGCACTTCGGTACTTTATTTCCCTCGCCATCACAGCTCAGCCTACTCAAGCGGATTTGCCTACTTGAGGCGCCTAACTGCTTGGACGCGCACAACCAGTCGCGCGCTGACCCTATCCTCCTGCGTCCCCCCATTGCTCAAACGGTGAGGAGGTGGTACAGGAATATCAACCTGTTGTCCATCGCCTACGCCTTTCGGCCTCGGCTTAGGTCCCGACTAACCCTGAGCGGACGAGCCTTCCTCAGGAAACCTTAGGCTTTCGGTGCAGAGGATTCTCACCTCTGTTTTCGCTACTCACACCGGCATTCTCACTTCTAAGCGCTCCACTAGTCCTTCCGGTCTAGCTTCGA